>NZ_JBZDOH010000010.1:0-583 GCF_058268475.1 Planococcus sp. TJ-301
TCTCGCCTACCTGTGTCGGTTTGCGGTACGGGCACCTCCCGCCTCGCTAGAGGCTTTTCTTGGCAGTGTGAAATCAGGGACTCCAGGGCGCAATGCCCCTTGCCATCACAGCTTGGCGTGCATGAAAATGGGATTTGCCTCATTTTCCGCCTCACTGCTTGGACGCGCACAACCAACGGCGCGCTCACCTTATCCTTCTGCGTCCCCCCATTGCTCAAACGGCGGGGAGGTGGTACAGGAATATCAACCTGTTGTCCATCGTCTACGCCTATCGGCCTCGACTTAGGTCCCGACTGACCCTGAGCGGACGAGCCTTCCTCAGGAAACCTTAGGCATTCGGTGGACGGGATTCTCACCCGTCTTTCGTTACTCATACCGGCATTCTCACTTCTAAGCGCTCCACCAGTCCTTCCGGTCCAGCTTCAACGCCCTTAGAACGCTCTCCTACCACGGATCTCTAACGAGATCCATCCACAGCTTCGGTAATCCGTTTAGCCCCGGTACATTTTCGGCGCAGTGTCACTCGACCAGTGAGCTATTACGCACTCTTTAAATGATGGCTGCTTCTAAGCCAACATCCTGG
>NZ_JBZDOH010000011.1:0-577 GCF_058268475.1 Planococcus sp. TJ-301
AAAAAAATGGAGCGGAAGACGAGGTTCGAACTCGCGACCTCCACCTTGGCAAGGTGGCGTTCTACCACTGAACTACTTCCGCAAAAATGGTGCGGGTGAAGGGAGTCGAACCCCCACGCCCGAAGGCGCTAGATCCTAAGTCTAGTGCGTCTGCCAGTTCCGCCACACCCGCGTGGCAATGAAATTGTAAAAAAAAATGGTGAGCCATGAAGGATTCGAACCTTCGACCCTCTGATTAAAAGTCAGATGCTCTACCAACTGAGCTAATGGCTCGTATGAGAAATGGTGCCGGAGAAAGGACTTGAACCCTCAACCTACTGATTACAAGTCAGTTGCTCTACCAGTTGAGCTACTCCGGCGAAAAAGAAAAATGGTGGAGGATGACGGGATCGAACCGCCGACCCTCTGCTTGTAAGGCAGATGCTCTCCCAGCTGAGCTAATCCTCCAATATGTATGCCCAGCGACGTCCTACTCTCACAGGGGGAAACCCCCAACTACCATCGGCGCAAAAGAGCTTAACTGCCGTGTTCGGGATGGGAACGGGTGTGGCCTCTTTGCCATCATCACTGGACTATT